>NZ_JACHVB010000061.1 GCF_014230085.1 Ruficoccus amylovorans
CCACCCGCCTCGCCGCCTCCGGTGGACTTCGGGCCCCTCGCCGGGGCCTTAAGAGTCCTCGGGGGCTCGTCGGTGCTCTGCTCCCTGATCTGGGGAGCGAGCCTCATCACCCAGGCCAAACTCAAACAAAAGGACAACCGTGAACCTGATCCTGCGACTGCTGCTCGTCGGACTGAGCTGCTACACCCTCGGCACCCTCATCGGCCCGCTGGCCGTCGGGGCCGTCGATGAGGCCAGGGAGGTCCTCAGCCCCTTCCTCGTCGTCTCCGTGGCCATCCTCATCGGATCCATCGGCTACGCCGTGGGGGCTATCAGGCGCTCTCCCTTCGTCCCCGAGTACCCCGAGCGCGAGCACCCCTACCGCTGAGGCGGTCAGGGATGCGTGTATCCAAAACTCAATACAGCCCCGTCCCGGTCCCTCCGGGGCGGCGCTTTTTGCTTTCCAAAACCAACCACACAAAACCCACAACCCGAACCCAACTAATAACCACCAACCGAAAGGAAACCCGAACCATGATCCATACATTACTGGAACCGCCCGCACCGGCGGCCACCGTCCATCCCCAACCCCGGTGCAACCTCCTGCTGCACTGCGGCTCTCAGGCCGTCAACCGCAGCCGGATTGCGGAGGTCCCCACGCCGCCGCCCACCCGCACCTGGCAACCCGTTGCCCACCTCACCGTCCTCAACACGGTCGAGCGGGCTCTGCTCGGACGCGGCCTGGCCATCGTCAACAGCGCC
>NZ_JACHVB010000062.1 GCF_014230085.1 Ruficoccus amylovorans
TTCATCCTGCGCGACCTCGACGAGTTGGCCGACAACGCCGTCCAACGCCTCGTCGGGCGCTTCGGTGAACAGGCCCGCCGCATCGAAGCCTACAAACAGGCCCGCCTCCGCGACACCCGCGCCCACGACCTCATCATCCGAGCTGTGGATGCAGGCGTCTGCTCCAACCAGCACATCCCCAAGGTCCTCGACCACTGGAGAAACCCCGAACCCCTGCTTCCGCGAGCGCACCCTGTGGTCCCTCCAGAACGCATTCACCGAGGCCCTCAAGGGAAACCTCAACCTCCTGCCCACCAGAACCGAGCGCCTCCACCAGTTACTCGACGCCCACGCCGGAGTGAACTGAGGAACGGGGAGGGAAACAGCCCAAGGGCTGTCTTCTCTGCCCTGCCCAGATCGTAGGCGAACAATAAAAGAAGCCGCTTGGGGTGCGGCTTCTTTTTAGCTCGAAGAGGTCGCCCTGCCTGGGAACGCCCGAAAAAGACACTGCTCATCCTGCGTCAGTGTTATCGCCCCCAGTGCTCCATGGCCAAGGCTTCGGTTCCTTATCTGAACCTTCCTGAGCACATCCAAATCAAATGTGCGAAAAATAGACTACGTTATCCGGCCACCAACCAACAAATACATAGCTACACTCCCGCCGCACTTGCCAAAGCCAAGCTACTGGATGTAAGTCCAGCCGCCGCCTGAGTCATAACTATCGTACTTATCGTAGGTGCCGTAGATATGACGTCTATGATGAAAATGACCTCTGCAGTAGCAATCTGATGGTGCTACACGTGACGCTTACTCTCGGTCTCACCCGTGGGGATAATTAAAAAGAAGCCGGCCACCCATGGTCGCCTTCTTTTTAGCTGGGAAAACATCTCAGCGAAAAAGCCAAAACGAAAACGTCCAATGTTTAAATTATTGACATGCCCCCTTCTGGTTCAGCCTGCCTGTACTTCATAAATGTCAATATTGCTTCTGGCAAGAGCCTCCGCATACGACTCTCAATGAACAACTATTCCTAAAAGGTTAACGCATCAATAGTTTACGATTTTCGTTTTCGAATTAGCGCGATCAACGCGAGAATTAAGATGATCGCCGACAATGCCCATGACCACCAACGTGTGGTCGTCGGTTCTTGTTCGTGTTGGGGTTTCGCGAAATTGGCCGGAGCTTCATGGGGCACGGCATCTTTTTCATGGGTCTCCACCGTCTGACTTACTGGCGCGACTTGGTCGGGGAAAACAGTCTCCTCAACATGCTGATCCTGATGGTAAGGTATAGGCGGAGGAACACGAATTCCTGTTTTCTCAAGCATCTTTTGCACGTCATCCTCATACCACCAGTCAGCTATGTATTCTCCGTTTTTATCTTTGTAAATTAGATAGCGGATTGGCCGTTGATATCCTTTTTTGACTTCCTGTAATCGCTCCCATTCCTTACGTTGCTCATCCGTCAGTTTGGATCGGTCTTCCACTTGAACTCCACTTTCCCATGCTTCCGGCCATTCCATCGGCCTAGAGCGTATCAGCAACAGTTCTCCTTCCGGGTATTTTTGGCGATCCTCGGGCAAAATAAATGAATATAGCTTATCAATACTTGCACCATCGGAGAAGCTCGAGTTTAAGGACGTCAACCCTTCATCCACTTGTGCAATGTCATTCCAACTTGAGGGCAATTTTCCATTTTCCCAACGTTGATAGATGGATATGAACATACTGAGCTGGTTGGCCGCAGTTCCCTCTGGAAGGCCGACTGTATTTCCGTATGAAACAATCGAAAGCGTACATGTAACAACAAATATATATATTTTTTTCATACTGTTAATCACTCCATTGTTGAGCCTCTCTAAACCTCTTGATTGATAAAGGTGAGAAATCCACATCGATACGCGCACCGCCAGCACGCATAAGACCACCCTCACTGTGATCGCTACTTTCACTCTCCAGCCCTGGCTCGTGCCCTATCTCATGAGCAGAAGTGCCATAGAGCCTTCCCATATACCTCTCCCGATATCCAGCCATAGACTGCGGATCATTCAATATACCAGTTGACAGCGGACTGCCTATTTCTTCTTCACGTATGGCCTCCATATAAACAACAGAATATCCATATGAATTATTGATCGCCAAGTTTCCCTCCGGAGTGCCGCCCATCAAAAAAGGCTCCTCATTCGGATCGCGATCACCACCAACGATTATTACAAGCTCACCATCGAGTAATGAAATTGAAGTAGCCCCTGTAGGGGCTTGGTATCCAAATACGAGCGTATGCGCCCAGAAATACATGCTGTCCTGAATATCTTTGGCGTCATCAAAGTCGCTCCCCGTTCCTGCTGGTAAAATTACCGCTTCATTGAGTTTAAACGGTATAACTTGGTTTGGATTCAATCCAAGACTGTTGGCATCAATAACTTCAATGAAAGCCATCGCATATTTGGGCATAATCGCTTCCACAATCGAAGCACTATTTTGGTTCTGAGGCAATGCGGGAGGTAAGCCTGCCTCAACCAGATAAAAATCATCGTCGTCTACAAGAGCAAACGGCTGCCCAACGGCAGAACTACCAGGATTGCCTTTTACCACTACCTCATCATTAGTGAGTATGTTGTCTGTGTTTGACTGTACTTCATAAATTCCAATATTATCTATATCAATAAGGCCAAACTGAAACCTGTCTTGTTCGTCTGGAAGAGAGATGTCCAGTGTTAATGTAGACCTTCCGGGGATGGGTATGTCTGCTGAGTAGTCGGCAATTGTGCCAGTAACCACATTATTCTCGCTTCCGCTTGAAGGCGGGCCAGCCTCCATCGAGTCAATTTCAAGGTACAATTTCCTCCATACCGTGAGCGTATCGGAAACAATACCCAGTGGTAACGCAGGAACTTGCTCGCTGTTTCCGCTTACGTAAAAATCATTTTCCTCGGCCACCTGTAAGCTGCCTATATTCGACGTGACGCCGTCGAGCAGTAATTCAGCCGCAATCCGGTAATTGTTTCCAGGCTGCGGGCTTAAAATAAATTCCGCAACGGCCTCTCCAGATTCATTGAGTTGGAGAGTAATGCTGTCTTCCGCCAGGCTGATACTCTCTTTTGTGCCAACAGTCACAATGCCTGAAAACTCGCCGGAAAGAGAGAAATCAATCTCATTATTGTCATCTCCAATCGAGGCACCGCTATCGTCATCCACCCCCTCAATCGGAGTGGGATCATCCACATCGAAGGCTCGAAGTTTAACCCTTCCGTTTGCATACTCAGGGATGCTGACATGTACATTGATTCGATTTCTGTAAGAATCCTCACTTGGACTCGCAGCCCCTGGAAAATAGCGCTTCCCCTCCAGCCAGCTTAAATCCTTCGAGCTGTACTCGCTATAATAGGCTGGTACTTTAAAGTCTTCTACTGGGTTGTCTTCATATTGCGACTCCCATTGGACATTTATGCTTACCAGCAGCACGAGGTGCTCTTGGCCGTCGGTGGCGCTGGTGGCGGTGGCGGCGATGAAGGCGCCGTTGTCGGAGATGTCTTCGATCGAGAGGTTGGACCAGTCCGGGTTATTCGGGCCGAGAATATCTGCATCATTAAGAGTGCGGCCATTTCGCCAGAGACGATTGCCATTGACTTGCATAACCCCATTTGAACCGAAGCCAACAACCTGTTGGGCGTCACCACCATTCCTGCTAAGGATCTGGCCACCGTTACCAACATCCGAGAGGAACAAAACAGGACCTCCCCCCCCATGGGCAGACTTCCATAACCCGGACTGCCCATTAAGCGTGCCCATCGAATAGAAATGAAAATTCCCTTGAGCACTTAATTTAGTTCCATCACTAAACTTAAACTTATTCGAATCTCCCATTTTACGCAACACCCAATCTCCATCGTGTGTAGAATCGAATAATCTCCAAATTGGATCGTCCAACCCTCCTGCATCTAAGCTTCGCTTAACCTTATCATATGTAGGTTCAAAAACAACGCTTCCACCATTTTCCATATTCCAATTCCCATCATCAATTTTTGCATAGGATGACTCACCCCCAATCACTTTATTACCGAAAATCAAATACTCTACTCCATAGCTTCTTTCGTATTTAATATACGAATTATACGTACTCGATTCTGGATCTGAGTAACCAAGGATCTCAAACCATAATCGTTGAGTCCAACCATAATTTTTAGCCTCCATCCAGGCTTGCCCACTATCTGAGATAGCCAACCCGATAACGTAAGATTCCTTACCTTTTAAACTCTGAACCCCCCTAACCAAGTCCCATGTTTCCTCTTCGTACTCAACACTACTGGTGCTAGGTGAATTCAGGTAAGGAACATATCTCTCAGGAGGACTGATAGTACCAACATTTCCATTACCTGACAAAATAGATAATTCTGTGGCATGCTCCCCTTGTTCGGGTGGGTCAAACAGAACCACATCGTTATTGTTCATGTCAATAAATCGACCACTTTTATTTAAAACACCACCTCCCAACTTATAGACCTTAAAGAAACTGTTGTATTTTTCAGAAAAAACCACCGATCCCCGGTTGTTCACTGCTTCAAATGTATCTGGAGCATTCGAGAGACTAACGACATCAATCACCGCATAGCCACTCCCTGCGACTGCATCGAAGGTGAAAAACGGGTCGTAGCCGACCGCATCCTTACCGTCAGGCTTACCGTCCCCATCGGTGTCGGCGTTGTCTGGCGAGGTGCCCCAGATGTATATCTCATCGTGGTCACTGATACCATCGCCATCGCTATCGACATATGCTGGGTTAGTCTGGTTGGAAGACGATGTGCCAACACCACCGGAAGATGTGTTTGTTGCCTGAGTATTTGTTGTTGCGCCGCTAAACCCACTGGCCAGGGTAATGCTGTACAAGTTCCCGTCAGAGGGCGCATCCAGACTGGCATACGTCATACCAACCGGCAATATATTAGCCCATGAGCCATCGCCCTGTTGCTCTTCGATTGAGACCAACGTATCACTTGAGGCATTTGATCGCCACTGGTATGTAACAGAAACAATAGTACCCTCGGGACCGTAGTTAACCTTACGGTGAAAATCATAAGGCTCATCAGGCGGGATGGCATACCCCGCATCCGTAGAAACGACAAAAGAAACACTTTGCCCACTGGGTAGGCTTGCAGTGACCGTGGTATTGAGTGTACCCGTGAGCAGGGAGGGAGTATAGAAATAAGCCTTTGCCCCATAGGAGGCTGTCTGTTGAACTAAACTACTCGAGAGCGCATTAGAGCTTTGAGATAAACCCAGACCGGGATACCCTCCTACGACCGCAAACCTGACAGGTGCATTTGCGTAACCTTCGCCTGAGGAATGTTGAACTTTAACGTAAATCATTCGTTCAAGCCAGCTTTCCGGCGCGGCAGATTGATTATTGCCATCAAATATTGAAAGTACAGGCACTTCTCCATTAAAGAAATCATTCGGGTCGGTACCATCCAGATACTCCTGATAATTACTAATACCATCGCCGTCATAATCCCAAAGCACCGAAAGAGATTGCTCTGCATTAATCGGCTCTACCGGTAGCAGGGCGGGGTTTATTGGGGCACCCCCGATAATCCCTTCTGGATCATAGTAATCTGCATAAGTAAGATCAATATAATCAGGATCAGCAGCAAGTATATTGGCCCAGATAGCATCAATATCATCCCTGATACCATTACCATCATCGTCACCTTTCACGAATAAGTCAATTGGCGCAGAATCCGTAGGGTGCCCGTAGTCATCGTAAACCCTGGCAATGATGGGATAAGCAGTCGCAGACCCTGGCATATCGACAACCCACCTTAATTGGTAAGAACCGTCATACTGCTGCATTCCTTCACCGAGCAATACTTCACCCTGAAAGAACTCAACACCGTAAACCCCCGTATCGACATCGCTGGCTTCAGCAACAAAGACAATTGCATCCCCTATCGTGACAGAATGGTTATTACCCGGCGCTACGACACTAACAGTAGCAGGTGTATTATCTGGTACTTCAGACGAGTCGTTAGGATTGGTGCCTTGTTGGTATTCGTACAGATTGAACGCTCCATCATCATCATAGTCTCCGCTGGCATCTTCATCAAGATCACCAAAGTAGGCTATGTCCAATTCCCACCGATCAGGCATCAGGTCGTTATCCGAATCCGCCAAAATAATGATCTCAAGAGGCGACGACACGACTTCGTGACCATATATGTCTCTAGCAAGCAACTCAAATGTATAGTGAATATCATCACTTCCACTAATCAATGGAGCATGTGTTTCAACGTCATAATCACCACCAACTACCAATTCAAAAGTACTCGTAATATCACCATTCCATCGCATTGAAATCGATTCGATATCGGTATCGGCATCAACGACACTGACGCTTACCGATATCAATTCCCCCGTTAAGAAAGCATCTCCATCCGTAGGTGATGAAACAGACACTACAGTCGGGCTGTTCGCTGGTATATCAGATGGGTCAATAGGGCTCGTCCCATGAACGTACTCGTAGAGGTTGGTAGCACCGTCATCATCAAAGTCGCCAAATGCACCATTCACGCCATTTGCATCATTGGGATCCAAGCCGTATGACACTTCCCAATAATCCGGCAAGCCATCGCTGTCAGTATCCAAGTGAAAACTGCTCAGGTCGAAACTAAACATCCACTTGAGCTGGCCAAGATTGAGCGGCGCATAATTCGCATCATCTATACCATCGTCCGACCAGGGTTTATCATAAGACCAATTTTGCCCACTAGCCAAGTTGGCGCTGAGTTGAGAGTTTGTATCAACACCATAGGACAGCAATAGATTGTAAATCCCATTTACCACAAACTTGGCCTGGCCCTGGTTCACCGGAGCATAGTCATGTTCACCCGCAACCATAGGAAACGGGTTTAGGTAAGGAGCATATACATCATCCCATTCAGCTTCTGAGGGTGAAAATATGTCGTCGATGTATGCTTTGGCCTGACTTGCAATATGCTTGAGTTGCCCAAGGTTAGCGGGGGCCTTATTTGCTGCCCGCCATGCCTCCCACTCCTCTTGTGAGAACATCCCATAGGTGTCCTCGGGCCCCGGTGGTGCCGGAAAATCCTCTGCATCAACAACATCATAATCCAACCACCATTGGGGGTAAATCGGTGCATTCTGAGCAGACACTGACATCGGCAAAGATGAAGCACATACAGACAGAGCAATAAAAATCAGTTTCATAGTAGAGTAGCGCTCAGGTAAGGCAAAATTTACCCGACGGTTATTGAAAAGCCCCCATCAGAATATCTCCCTGGCGGGGCATTGTGACATTACCTTGAACCGTAAGATTGCCATTCAAGTTAGTATGGCCTTTGACGACGAGGGCTTCGCCGGCGGAGGACTGGTCACCGGCCAGAGTGGTATCGGGGTCGTCGGGGATCTCGGTGGGATTTTGCTCGTCCCAGTACTTGTTTTTCAGGGTCGTTTGGCCGTTCTTGATAATGGTCAGGGCGTTGGAAGGATTTACATCACTACTCCCATTTCCAATCTCCAAAAGAGGATCCAGTTCTAACCACTCTACGCCATTACCTTCTCCAATATTAAACCGCCCCATCGCAGTTGAAAACTTAGCCCTAGCTGTAACATACCCTCCCCAGGCAGTAGAGCCATCACCACTAGCAACAGTATCTTTACCCCAAGCCGTAGTGCTCCCCCCTAAAGCCATACTTCCGTCCCCCCAGACCATAGACCCATAACCATTAGCAACAGTCATAATCCCCCAAGATGTGGCAGTATTACCTCCGGCAAGCGTCAGATACCCAGATGCTGTCGATAATTCTCCAGATGCCCGCGAAGCCTCACCCCAAGCGGTTGCCCTTGCTCCTGAAGCACTAGATCCATCCCCCCAGGCACTGGACATACTGCCGCTAGCACCAGTCCAACGACCGAAAGCAACAGATGCATTCCCACGAACGGATACCCCATCACCAAACGCAAAAGAAAAATCTCCAATGTCATCATAAGTCCACTCATCGTCGTACATAAGCCCTCCCCGAAAGGTTGACTTTTGAGGAATCCACATAAGCCGAACATTATAACCAACTGGGACTTCATTAGTTGTGTCGTATCCTTCTGCGCTGCCGGCCCAGATGACTCCATTTGGTTCGACGGTGAGGGCGGCCTTGACGCCTGAGCCTGGGTTGACGGTGAATTTGTTGTCCACGGTGAGGTCGCCTTGGGCGGTGCCGGAAGCCTCGACCTTGAGGTCGCCTTCGACGGTGAGGGAGTCGGCGTGGAGGGTGAAGGGGGTGAGGCTTGTGAGGAGGAAGGAGGCAAGCAGGGTTGGGAGGGTGCGTTTCATGGTGGTCGTGGGTTGGGCGTGAAGAGGGTTAGTCGGCGGATGTGGCGGAGGTCGCTTCAAGGCGGGCCGGGGAAATAGTTCCAGTGGCGGACAAGGACTCGCGCAGGGTGGTTATTTTCTCGCGGTAGGCGTCGATGGCGGCGCGGCGTTCCTCGGGGGAGGCGTTGGCGAGCGTGGCGGTCAATTCGTTGACGGCGGCGAGGCGTTCGTTACGGGCCTGGAGCCTGGCTTTCTGCTCGGCCGGGAGGTTGGCGGGGATGTCATGCAACTGCAGTTGGCCCGATGAGCGGGCGGATGCTTGCCCGCCCCGGGACTGGGTAGCCGGGGAGACGGACGCCTCCTCCGACAACTCGCGCAGGCGTGTCAGCCATCTGTGCCTCGCGCACATCGTAGCGCAGTTCGAATTGCTCGCGTTCGGCGGCGGAGAGGTTGTCGGGGATTGGCGGGCGGGTCCAGGTGGGCGAGGCTTTCTTAGCGGAAACGCTGGTGCGGGCAGAGGCACTCTCCACGCCTGACTCCGAACGCTGCTGCTCAAGCTGTTCAATCAAGGGACGGGCCTGCTGACGCCATTGCTCGATCACCGCACGCTTGTCCTGAGGGGAGGATGCCTGCTCCAGTTGCGCGAGCATCTGCTCTCGTGACGCATGCAGGGACTCTCGCAGGGCCCGCGCCTGCGCCGCCTCTGTTGCCTGCGCAGTTTCAACCGCTTGCGAGCCCTGCGCTTTAGTACTCTCCTCGGTAGGGGGCGAAGCCATGAGCGGGAGGGCGATCAGGGGGACAAGGGCGAGACAGCGGAGGGATTTCATATACGTTTTCGTTGGTACGGGAATCACTTCAAAATCACGTGTCCGGATGGACGCAGGGTTAGGTCCTTGCCAGACAGAGAGAGGGTTGTTTCCTCGTAGTCGTTACGGGTTTCATAAACAACGATCGTGGAAGTAGTGGGGGCAGCGGACAGCCCCTGGCTTAAAGAACGGAAAGGCCCATCACCCGCCGCAGGGAGGTCCTTCGTCGCCGAAAGGCCGTTACAGGCGGTGTCGCTACCACGCATATTATTGACGTAGTAGACATGACTGGCCCCACTCACATAATCCGCCAGCAATGGGTCACTACCATTGGCATATTCCAGGTCATCGGTAAGGCCGTCTGCGTCAAAATCCGAAGTCGCACCAACATCCTCCAGAGAGGCGATACTGTCACCGGTGTCGGCGGCCATTATCCGGCGTTCCCACCAGTCAGGGATGCCGTCATTGTCGTAGTCGGTGACTTCCTCCCAGACTAGGTCGTCCACCTGAATGACTGCGCCGGAGGTCTGTTGGTAATTGACCATTGCCACAATGCGAATGTATTGCGTACCAAATCGAAACTCGTCCTCCGGACCGGCCCCCCAACTCATATCAGTTATGTTCTCAGCTGAGAATTCCGTCCATTCCCGAGGAACAGGTCCCGTGGATGCCACATAATTGTGCGTATATCCTGAGTAGTGATTCTGGACAACCACTGGTACTGATGCCGCCAGTGCATCCAACACCTCCTGAGGGGGTGTGACTCCGGCGGCATAGGTCAAGATGTTCCCCGTTACATTGTCGTATGTTTCGTGATCGCTGATGCCGCGTTGTACAATATCGGGAAACTTGCTCGTATCACCCCCAATATAATAGCCAAGCCAGCGAAAGTGTGTACCAGTACTTCCCCAGCCAAGCGGGGCGATATTCAAATGTAATGTGCCCGCAATCTCATCGTAGCTTTCAATTTCTGCAGGAACACCCTTTCGGTTAACATACTCTGGATGGATGTGAGCATATCCACCCTCTTCTTTTTTATAATAGCAACTAAACCCGAAATACAGAACAGAATTTTCATCACCAACCGAACGGAACAAGCCTGACAAACGGTAGTGTTTATCTGGATCGATGGGAACAAACTGGTTCCCTGATAAAGTGGTACTTCCAGCCCGCTGATACACATGGTTTGCTCCATCCATTGTCGGGTTACTATCGTTGACCAAGTCATTATCCGGATTGCCGTCCTCGGCATCATAAACCAAGCGCAGCGGCACAACATGGAGGGAAAAGCTCTGCTGCGTCTGCGATGACTCTGTGTAAGCAATCGCAGTAACAGTATAATCTCCCGGGGCGTCTACTGCTTTGGCGTAGACTGCGGATTCGCCGTTCTCATCCGTGCGGACTTGCAACTCAACCGAAGGGGCTTCGTCATGTTTTTCTTCTGATATTCCACCGGCATACGCCCAGGCGATGGGGGCGTTGATAAGGTCGCTCACCTGACCATCTTGTGCATTCACCCGCAAGGGAAGTTCTGTCCAGATACCCGGGTAGCCAACCTGCCCGTCTCCCGAGACTTTTGTCAGTATCGGCGGCATGCCATTATAATAATCCTGCGGTGAAGTGCTCCCCATATATTCCTCGATATTGCTCAACGTATCCATATCGGGGTCATCGCTACGATCATCGACGCTTGTGTTAAGGCTGTGGGCATTCTCCCAAACATCGCTCATGCCGTCATTGTCATCATCAGTAAAAATCGGGTTGCCGGACGTTAACCGAAGATCATCCCAATAAACATCTCCTGTTGTTTCCCCGAAAAACTGGATACGGGTGGGCTCGGTAAACGTCCCGGTAAGATAGAAATTCGCCGCGACCGGCACACTATCACCGTCCACGTATAAATCCCATACACCGGTCGCATAATCCTGGCGCAAAGTCAGACGAGTCCATTGATCCGAGGCATTTGCTGTGGTGGAAAAATACACTGGCAGCGAGATGCTCTCATCCGCATCCGTAACTAGCAGCATCCCCTGCTCACCGTCGGGAAGATTACCTTCGTGCAGTTGAATATTCCGAAAGGTAGCATCCGCCAATCCGGCAACATCATCATCCGCTAACAGAATAAGGTAATCAACAGAACCCGTATAGTGCTGCCCGATCGGAATAGTCACCGATTGAAAACCCGACCCGGAATAATTGTACTGTCCGATATAACCTCCGCTCTGGCTTCCAGCTATTTGGAACAACTGCGTTGTATCTACTTGAAGGTCATCGTCTAGGTAAATGCCGATAATTTCACCAGCGGCAGTTACGTCGATCTCAAAAGTAAGAACAGTACTTCCAGTGATCGTATACGAATAAGGAATCGCCTTCCAACTGTTGCCCTCTAAACGAATAGAAGTCCCCTCAGTATTTACGGTGGCCGTGGTAGATAAACCGTTCCGGCCATCCTGCACAGGCACAGAGACCAGTTCACCTTCACTGATTTTTACCTGGACTGCGCGAAATGCAATCTTGCTACCGTCCGCATCAATGCTCCAAGCCCCATCCCCTTCCGTGTTTGCCATTGGCAAAAACCAGAAGTCCCACCAGGCTACGTCCTCACTCCCCCACTCAGCCACCTGAACGGCACGCTCAGCTTGACTCACAGGCAACCCCGCACCCAATACCACAGAGTTGTTTCCACTGGCTGACTCTGCATCCGAAACAGTAGCGCTGCCGTTGACGACCGACCAACCTGACTCACTCCCGATACTTGCTGGCGGCGTCAGCCCTTCATAGCCCTCAGGGCCAAACTGGGCATGCAGACCAGCCATAAACAAAAGAGCCGCTAACACCGGCAAGAAATATGTGAGTCTCAGGGGTATCGTACACATAACATATCTACTCTATTACTTATCTAAAATTAACAATATCCATGTCAAACTGATAAAATTTTAAATATTTTCCATTAATTATTTGATACCATCCATAAGACTACCAAATAAATCCATTTGAGGAGTTTTATTGATCATGCTTTTTATCTTTTTTGCCCGGGATCCATCCCAGAGCACCTCTACCAGCCCCCAGCTAGACACGATTCAATCAATGTAACCTGTCGATTCCATTCCGGCAGGCTCCATCTTCTCCTGGCTTTAAGTTCTGAACACCCAAAGCGCGCAGCGGCATAATGCAGATCGGTAGTCGGTAGTGTTCGATGGTTGCCTGGAGGCGTTGGAGGTGGCGTGTCTGTGGGGGATTCGAGGATGAGGACGATGGCGGGTTGACGGTGGGTCTGGGCACCGTAGTTGAGGCACTGGCCGAGGGCCTCGGCCCACTTGTCGGCGAAGTCCACCTCGACCGCGTATTCATCGGTGAGGAGGTCGCAGCGGGTACGGTTCGGCAAGATCACCTCGGTCTCGCCGCCGAGGATATCTTGTGCCCGGTCGCGGTAGTACGACTCCGTGTGGGTACGGGCAAGCAGCGGACTTGCCCAAGGGAAACCCGGGGAAACCATCCCCCTGCCGGTCCTCTGCCGCAAACTGGCTGTATTGACCTGTCTCATCTCTCACCGTGTATCGTATCCAGAAACTTCAGCGGAAAGCGTCTAAGGATGTTTCCGGGAAGCGGGCATCTTGCGAACCCGGCTCAAACAGGATCAGCGCGACAACGGCAGGATGATGACTCCGGAGAGGAACATCAGGTACGTCTCCCGTTTGTCAGGGGCCTCCCGGTCAGAAGCCTTTGCTTGAAGGCACTCGTTCTGCATCTTGACCGCAAAAGGAGGACAGACCGGCCCGATGAGCGCGGAGGTCAGGGACGCCCCGAAGAAGCTCTGCGGGTCCACGTAGACCGAGAAGGTCTTCCAGGCCGAGACCACCCCCGCCAGCACGTTCTCGATCCCGCCGGCGAGCAGAAACGGGTTTTCCAACCAGCAGCCCAGCACGACCTCCACGCCGCCTTCGACAAAGGTATCCACGAACGTCCAGGCCCCCATGTCCAGCGTACCGCTGAAGGCCTGCATGAGGTCCGCGCTGCCCTCGGCCACCGCGAACAGGCCGACTCCAGCGTCGCAGGCGTTGACATTCAGCCAGCCGTTGGAAATCCCCATTCCTTCCAGCCACTGCCCCAGTCCGGCCCGTGAGAAGCCGGGGATGGGGATGCCCGCCTTGGTCGGGAAATCCGTCAGCAGGACGTGTCCCGCGTGCCTGTAGCCCTCCACGATCCCATGCTGGGAGAAGGTGCCCGGCAGGTCGAGAAGCAGATCGTGCCCGGCCTTCCAACGGTGTCCGCCGCCGGAGGCCAGCGAGTCCGCCAGCGGGAACTTCGCAAAAAACGGAAACAGCCCGTCCACGAAGTGACGCAGTTGGGCTGCGGGCAGGTGCAAGCAGCGAACTGTCCCGGCACGATGTAGGCGAGCGCTTCCATGGGAGGCCGTTCTTACGAGTCGGAAAGGGCCTCCCCGTACTGGGGCCAGATCGCCTCGACCGCCTGGTTGACGGAGTTCTTGGGCACCCGCATGAAGCGTTCGGTGTCCTTCTGCGGACTGCCGGTCAACACAAAGTATCCCGCCACCGCCGCGATGGCGATGCCCGTGGAGATCCAGCCCACCGGACCGGCGATGGAACTGCCCATGAAGAAGGCCGTCGTGGCCGCCACGGCACCCGCCCCCCAGCCGAGGGCCGCTCCGATCCCGCCGATGACCATGGCGATCCCGGCGGCCCCGCCGCCGACTCCGACCGCCGCCTTGATCAGGTTTTCACGCTCCCGGCCCGAGGGGGCCAGCACCGCCTCGCTCAGCTTGCAGGCCGCCTCCACCTGCGGCGGCGTCACCTTCAGCTTGTGCTTGAAAATGTTGCGGACCGCCGTCGTCAACGTGATCCCGTCAACATAGCGCAGGAAACGCTCCTTGGCGGGCTTGTCGCTCATGATCTGCGCGAACTTCGCATCCAGCGTGCTCTCAAGGAGCGCTTTGAATTCATCTACATTCATGGTTGTCCTTGTCGTTTGTGGGTGAATTGGTTGAAAACCTGGGGCATCAAGCTGAAAATACTGTCCCGGCCTGATTGCTCACTGCCAGTTGGTGTATATGTTGTAGGCGATGATGCGAGCCAACCCATCAGGCATGTACATACGACTGTAGCTGAGGGGGCGCTTGTCGGAGCTGTAGAACATGACCTCGGTCATATGGACGCCCTCGTCGGAGCGGGTTCCCGTTTCCTCTTTGGTGTGGATCAGGACCGTCGCGTCAGCTGCGAACTTCTTCTTCAGGCCCAGAAAGTGGATCGTGCTCCCCTCCCAGTTCGGTCTGGGCAGCTCCCGTTTGCCGACATTGCTGGTGCGCAGGCACTCGACCGCAACGACCTGATCCTTCCGGTCCACCATGAGCGCAATGGCGTTGTACCCGCTCAACAGGGCCAGCGTATCATACCCATGGGCGTTGCGGTACTCCCCGCGCACCGGGAAGACCCAGAGCCGAAAGGAGTTCTCCGGGAAGCCGTCGGTAACGACCGCCTGCGAGCGCCCGATCTCAAGGGCGTCATAGAGGCGGTGACGGACCTCCTGCAAGGGATCCAGGTAGTAGATGCCGTCAAAGAGGTAGGTGCGCCTGTCCAACCGATCCCCATAAAGCCACCCATGCTCGAACTCGTTAAACCGCATCAGCCATGCGCGGCTGAAACTGTCCGACTGCGAAAACCCCCTCAACCGCGAAGATGCCCCCAGTTGCAGCCCCAACAGCTTGACCAGATCCCGGATGGTCGTGTTGTCCAGTCCGGCGTGAGAATTCTTGCGGTCCCAGTTCTCGTCCAGTTGGAGGAAGCTGGTCGGACAGTGCTCCAGTATCTGCTCCCGGGTGGCCGTAGATAGTTGTTCAAAGGGCACGGCATACTCCCGCTCCTGATGCAGGGGAACAAAGCGCAGCACCTTCCCGTCGTGCCCGACAATGCGGGCCATCACCTCCCGTCCATCGGCAGCTTCAATCCTTGCCCCGAAGGGATCGAAGGCCCCGGCCCCCTGCGCCTGCCCCGCCCCTGAGACCAAAAGCCCCAGCAGGCACAACAGCCCCTTGACTGGGACGGAAGCCAGGCGCCGCCGACCGGAGCGATGCCTCCGGGCACAGGGGAGCACTGTCTGTGACCTCGCCTCCAACGTCATTTCCCCCCAAGCTCCACGAGCACCGTGACGGCCCCCGCGTTGTCCTGCTGACGCGCGTAATCAAGCGCCGTGTCTGCGCGAGCGTCCACCGCCTCCACCTTTGCCCCGGACTCCACAAGGGCCTCGATCACCGCGGGGTCGGGATTCAGGGCCGCCGCCAGCATGAGCGGCGTCAACCCGTATCCGTCTGTGCCGTTGGGGTCCGCCCCGCCCACCACCAGTGCCCGAATGACCGCAGGCGAGTTGGTGGCGGCAGCAGCCATCAAAGCGGTCCAGCCGTATTGGGTTTGGGCATTCGGAAGCGCCCCCGCCTCCAGCAGGGCCCGAACGACCTCGGGGGTGTTTTCCTGGGCCGCATACATCAGCGGGGTCAACTCATCGTCGTCGGCATCGTTCGGGTCCGCCCCGGCTGCGATCAGGGCCTGAATGACCGCCACCGAGGGGTTGGAGAGGCCCGCGTACATCAACGCCGTCGCACCGTAGCGGTTTCTCCCGCTGGGATCCTCCCCGGCCCGCACAAGGCTGCGAATGACCGCCGGGTCGTCCGTCTGCCTCGCCGCCTGCCCCAAGGGAGTCCACAGCACCGCTGCCCGTGGGCCAGAGGACACTCCGGGCTCAGCAGGGTTAACACCGCCTTCCTCTTTAGGAGAAGAGACCGTTGCCGCACAGCCACAAAGACCGGCAA